>NZ_JBHUYJ010000007.1:0-43039 GCF_042668715.1 Streptomyces sp. NPDC057271 | reverse complement strand
CCGTGGTGGGCACCAAAGGGGGGCGAGGGGGGGGGGGGGGGGGGGGGGCCTGGGGGACCTTCCCCCCCCCCGCGCCGGGTGCGCGGAGCCGGAGGTACGGGGGGAACCTCGGCTCACGCGCGGCCGATGACCAGTCGGCTCACTCAGTACTGCGCCGACGGGCCGAAAAGTGTCACACCTGGTTCGTCACGAGGTCGCCGGCCAGGGCTGGGACGAGGTTTCCGGTGCGGTCCGGGACGTCCGTGACGGGGCGCGGGGCGCCGGTCCGGGCCGGCACTGGGGCGCGGAGATCGATACGGACCGGGGCGCGGTCCAGGCTGGGAGCGGACCCCTTGGCGTGACCGGTGCCCGAGTCGGACGTACGGGTGTTCCCGCCGCCGCCCCAGTCGTCGGTGCGCTCGGCGGAACCCGCTCGTTCGCCCTCCCCGGACGGGTCGTCGTCACCCTCGCCGCCGGCCGAGTCGCCGCCCAGCACGCGGTCGCAGAAGCGCCGTACGGTCTCGCCGCCGCGCGCGGACTTCTCCAGCCGCTTCTTGGCGGCGTCGTCGAGGCGGCCGGCCCGGTACTCCTTGCAGGCGTTGACGATCTTGGCGCCGAACTCCGCGTCCTTCTCCGACGGGCCGCCCGTGCTCGTCCCCGGCTCCGGGGTGGCCTCGCCCCTGCCGCCCTCGCCTCCCGTGCCGCCGTTTCCGGCCGTGGCCGGAGGGGCGGGCGTCGAGGTGGAGGCACCCGGCGTGGCGCCCTCGGCGGTGGGCGGCGCCGAGGGCGTGCCCGTGGTGGCGCCTGGCTCCGGGGAGCCCGATGCGTCCGGGACGTCAGGGCGCTCCGCGGAGTCGTCCGAGGCGATCGGCTCGGGCGTGTCCACCGCCGACACGGAACCGGCGGGAGCGGGGCGGTCCGCGGTGAAGGGCAGCAGGCCCGTGCCGGAGGCGACGGCCACCCCGCCGACCGCCACGGCGGCGACCGCGGCGGCCAGTCCGTACCGCAGCGAGCGGCCCCAGCGCCGGGTGGCGGGCGACCGTCCGATCCGTACCGCGCCGAGTTCGGCGGTGCCGAAGACCGACGGGGCCGCGGCGAGGCCGCGCTCGGCCCTGACCTTGCGGAAGGCTGCCAGGGCGGCGGCCTCCCCGGGAAGTTCGGCCGGTGCCGTGGGGGCGGGATGGGGCGGGCGGGCCGCCGCGAGGGCCTGGGCGAGCCGCATCGCCTCGGCGCGCGCGTGATCGTCGACGGCGTCGACCGGCTCGCCGCGCAGCAACCGCTCCGCAGCGTCCTGGTCGAGCCACTGGTACTCGTCGGCCATCACATGTCCTTCTGCGTCCGCGGGCGCGATTGCGTCACACCACCGGGGACCGGAGCCCCCGGCCTGCGACCGCGCTGCGGTGGTACGCCTCCGAGGGAGGCCTGGCCGCCGTCGCCGTCGGCGAGGAGTTCGGCGAGCCGCTTGAGGCCGCGGTGCGCGGCGGTGCGGACCGCGCCGGGGCGCTTGCCCAGGGTGTCGGCGGCGCTCTTGGCGTCCAGGCCGACCACGACCCGCAGCACGACGGCCTCGGCCTGGTCCTGGGGGAGCTGGGCGATCAGATGCATGGTGTCGCCGGTGGTCAGTGCTTCCAGTGCCTCGTCCGCGGTGTCGGAGTCGGCGGGCTTGTCGGTGAGTTCGGTCTCGTCGCCGCTGCTCGCGGGGCGCCGGCCCCGCATCCGGATGTGGTCGAGCGCCCGGTTGCGGGCGATGCGGGCCGCCCAGCCGCGGAACCGGTCGGCGTCGCCGCTGAAGCGGTCGAGATCGCGGGCTATCTGGAGCCAGGACTCGGAGGCGACGTCCTCCGCGTCGGCGTCACCGACGAGTGAGCGCAGGTAGCCGAGAAGCCGTGGGTGCACGGCGCGGTACACAGTACGGAAGGCGTCCTCGTCCCCGTTCTGCGCAGCGAGCAGCGCGGCCGTCAGCTCCGCGTCCTCCCCCAGCACTCCACACCCTGTTCGTCCATCACGGCTGGTCATCACCGCCGCACCATCCGGCACGCATCAGCACGCTACGTCCTTGTCCGGCGCCCCGTCCACGTTCGTCCACTGATTGTGCAACCCGCAACCAACTTGGGACATGGGCGGCGGTGTGACAGAAATCGCTTGTACGGCGCTGAAGGGAGTACGGGGCCGTGCTGCGGCTCCGGCGGACGGCGACCGGGGTCTCTCCTGTGGGGGGTGGCGACCCCGGTCGTCTTCCTTTCTCAGTGCTTGCGGCTCCTTGCCCTCGGGCCGTTCATGCCGTGGCTCCCGCTGTCGCCCCCGGCCGCCTTCTCGCCCTTGTGGCTGCTGCCGACGCTCTTGCCGTGGGGCGTGTCCTTGTCGCCGCCCCGGCCCTTGGCCCGACCCTTGGCCTTGCCCTTGGACGTGCCGCGGAGTTCCTCCGAGGACCGGTCCCGAACCTCGCCCGTCGACGTGGGCACGGCCGACCCGCCGCGGCCGACGCCGGGAGCCTCGGGAGTCCCGGGAGCCTCGGGAGTCCCGGGAGCCTCGGGAATCCGGGGAGCCTCGGGAATCCGGGGAGCCTCGGCCCCGGAGGACTCGGAAGTCCCGAAGGTCTCAGGGCCGTCCGGCACGGTCGCCGGTGTCGGCGGGGCGGGCCGGGCCGGTTCGAGGGTGCCCGACGCGGCGACCGCGACACCGCCGAGGAGGACCGTCGCGGCCACCCCGAAGGCGGTGGTCCGCAGAGAACCGCGCCACCGTCCTCGTACCGGTGCCGGACGCCAGTCGTCCCGCCGTCTGGTGCGGCGCACCGCGTTCGCGTCGGCGTCCCGCGCCGCCCGGTAGGCCTCGCGCGCCCGGACCTCGCCCGCGTCGGCACCGTCCTGTTCGCGCCGCAGCGCCGCGCTCAGCGCGGCGGCGAGCCCGTCCGGTTCGCGTGTCATGTCCCATCCTTCCGCCGTCGCGGCGGCTCCGCGGCGGCGAGCAGTCCCGCCAGTCTCCTCAACCCCCGGTGGCCCGCCGTGCGGACCGCACCGGGGCGCTTGCCCAGGACGCGGGCCGCCGCCGGCCCGTCCAGGCCGACGACCACCCTCAGCAGTACGGCCTCGGCCTGGTCGCGCGGCAGGGTGCGCACCAGGGCGAGCGCCTCCTGCGTCGACAGCCTCTCCAGGGCGGCGTCCGCCGTGTCGAGACCGCCGGGCAGTTCCCACACGTCCCGCTCCAATAAGGAGGTGGGGGGCCGTCGCCGCTGCCGGCGCAGATGGTCGAGCGCACGGTGGCGGGCGATCGCCGCGGTCCAGCCGCGGAATCCCACCCCGTCGCCACGGAACCGTCCGAGGTCACGGGCGATCTCCAGCCAGGCCTCGGACGCGACGTCCTCCGCGTCCTCGCCGACCAGGCCCCGTACGTAGCCGAGCAGTCCGGGGTGAACGAGACGGTAGGCGCCCGCGAAGGCGTCCTCGTCCCCGCGCTGCGCGCGCTCGACCAGAATGCCCAGTTCCGCGTCGTACGCGCCCACACTTCCCTCTTCGTGCCGACTCGGCACCGCACACCGTGCCCATGCCCCTCGTGAGGCAGGGCGCGACGCGCCGTCCCCCTTCTTATCAGCGCGCGGAGGCGTCGAAACGTCACTGGTTCACAGACAGCGCACAGGCGTCCTGGCCCGCCCGTGCAGCAGCAGATAGAAGCGCTGTACGGATTCCTCCGGACCTGCCTCGAACCGGTTGACGACCTTTCCGAGCGGGTTCCAGACCCGCCCGTCCGGCATCCGTATCCCGACGGGCTGGCGGAAGAACTCCCGCTGCCTCTCGTCGAAGTCCACCCATCGCGCGCCCGCCCGGCGCACGACGACCTCGCCGGTGTACGCGCCGAGGCCCCGGAGGACGCCGTCGACCCGGTCACGGTCGGGGTGGTCGCGGCGCAGCCCGTCGACGATCAGGTCGACCAGGCGGAGACTGGCCACGGAGTAGTCGAGCGGCAGCCGGCTACGGGCCGTGAGCCGCTCGACGACATGGGACACGTAGGCACGCATTCCGTCGGCGGACGGCATGGCCGGCGCGTTGTCGGATTCCCGGTACATGCCCAACCAAGCGACCGATGGGGCGCAAGTGTCACAGGTGGCGGAGGTGGCGCTGGTCACACCGTCAGATCAGGGGCCGCCTCCCCCTCCGTGCGCGGTTCGCCGAACCAGCGCCAGGACGTGCGCCGTTCGCGCCCGGGGAGTTCGCCCCGGCCGGTGACCCACAACAGGGTCGGCCAGCGGTCCGTGTCCGCGGGGGCGTCGGGGAAGAGCCGGGTGAGCACCCGGCCGCACAGGCCGGCCGGCGGGTGGAACGGGACGCCGAGGCCGGCGGCGATGTCGTGCGTATGGACGAGCGTCTCGACGATGCCCATGGCCGCGAAGCCCTCGGCGTCGGAGCGGCCGAAGCCGTGGTGGGCGCGCCGGTCTGCCGGAGCCGTGCGGACCACGGCGGTCAGCAGGGCGCCGCAGGACTCCAGGACCTGGAGCAGCCCCGTGGTCCCGGCCCGGGGGTCGGCGTACGTGACGTTGGCGGGGCCGCCCTCGCGGCGCCGCTCCCAGAGGAAGGGCACCTCGGTGTCGAGCGCCGGGGCGTCGAGGCCGAGCTGGGCGGCATAGGCGAACAGGTCGTCGGCGAGGTGCTCGACGGTCTCCCAGCAGGTCCAGGTCAGCGTGCCGGCGGGGCGCTGCCAGTCCGCGGCGGCGGTGGCGGCCGCGGCGCCGCGCAGGGTGGTGAGGGAGAGGCGGACGGCGTGCTGGAGGTCGTCGGCGGTGATGCCGGGTGTGGTGGGGTCGCTCGTCGTCGTCATGGCGATCATCATGACGTGCGTCGAACTGTCAACCGAAGGTTGACACCCCCTGACTGTCAACCTAGGGTTGCCTCTATGACGAAACCAGTCGGCAAGACCATTCCCGTCCGGCTCGACGACCTCATCGAAGCCATCAAGAAGAGCCACACCGACGCGCTCGACCAACTGTCGAACGCGGTGATCGCGGCAGACCATCTCGGCGACGTGGCCGACCATCTGATCGGCCACTTCGTCGACCAGGCCCGGCGCTCCGGCGCCTCCTGGACCGACATCGGCAAGAGCATGGGCGTCACCCGTCAGGCGGCGCAGAAGCGCTTCGTCCCCAAGGACCCGGACGCGGAGAAGATGGACGCGAACGCCGGGTTCAGCCGGTTCACGCCCCGGGCCAGGAACGTGGTCGTGGCCTCCCAGAGCGAGGCCGCGGCCGCGGGCAACGCCGAGATCGGCACGGGGCACGTGGCTCTCGGGCTGCTCGCGGAGCCCCAGGGCATCGCGGTGCACTGGCTGAACGCGCAGGGCGTGACGGCCGAGGCGCTGCGCGAGGCGGTCACCCCGACGCTGCCGCCGGCGGCCGAGGAGGTGCCCGAGCTCATCCCGTACGACGCGGCGGCGAAGAAGGTCCTGGAGCTGACCTTCCGCGAGGCGCTCCGGCTCGGCCACAACTACGTCGGTACGGAGCACATCCTGCTGGCACTGCTGGAGTTCGAGGACGGCGAGGGCCCCCTGACGAGCCTCGGCCTCGACAAGGCGCAGGCGGAGGCGGACATCGCGGCGGCGATCGAACTGATCGCGGTGAAGCCGTCGGAGTGACGGCGAGACGCCCGCGGCGCCCCTGGCCGTCCGGGCGCGGGGCCCCGGCCGTCCGCACCACGTCCCGACAGGGCCCGTGCGGGTCCGGGGCCGCGCCACGGAATCGCCGACGGTTCCGGCGGGCGCGCCCCGGTGCCGTCGGCCGTTCCTGCCCGGCGCGCCCCGGTGCCAATCGGCCGTTCCTGCCCCGCGCGACGGGCCCTTGGCTCCGTACCGGCCCGTGCGCCGCTCCGGTCGGGCCTGGACTCAGGCCGTACGGGCGCGGCGGGAGACCACGGCGCGGAGGACTCGACCGCCCTCCGTGGAGAGTTCGCGGGCCCGGCGCAGACCCGTCGGGCCGTGCGCGACCGATTCGAGGACGGTCTCCTGCCTGCGCAGCTCACCGGCGAGGAGCGGGCCGGCGCCGGAGCCGTCCCCGGCCCGGCAGCGCGCGATCGACTCGTCGGTGACTTCGGCGGCGTCGTACCGTCCGTGCAGGGCGAGCGCGGTGACGGAGCATCCGGAGGCCCACGCCCGCAGCGGCCCGTCGGCCCACTCGGCGGGCGCGGTGCCCAGCATCTCGCGTACCAGCCCGGCCGCCTCGCCCTCCTGCGTACCGGCACCTTCCAGCTCCACGCGGGCCTTGGCGACCGCCTCGCCCCACGCCCCGCCGTCCCCGCGGGCCACCGCCGCCCAGACGGGCCGCAGCACCTCGCCGCCGTCGGGTGCGAGCAGCGGCAGGCACCGGTCCAGGCAGGCGAGCCCGGAGGCCGCCAGACTCCGTTCGTCGGCGCGGTCGATCAGTTCCAGCAGGCTCATCGGGGCCTCCCGTTGCGGACGCAGTACTTCCCTTACTGCGCCACTTGGCGCGATTACGTCACTGCGCGGCCGGAATCATGCCAGTGGCCTTGTGGTGCTGCATAGAGGTCAAACGCCGGACAAACAGGATCGCGAGAACGGCGGCGACGATGTCCACGACGGCCGCGCCCATGAGGAACCCCGCCCCCGCCGCGAACTCCTCGACCGTGTCCGCGTCGTCGTACACCGCTTCCGCGAAGGAGCCGACCAGGTTCGTCAGGATCCAGAAGGTCCACCACCAGTTGAGCAGGGCCAGGGACTCGTCCCTGCTCACGCCGTCGCCGTACGCGCCCCGGCGGCTCGCCCGCCACGTGCCGGCCGCGACGGTCCGCGGCCACCACAGGTTGGCGACCGGGACGAACCACGCGCCGATGGCCCAGCCCGGACCGCCCCGGTGCCCGTCCGGCGCGAAGACCCCGGCGTTCTTGCGGACCCGGAAGAACCAGATGACGAAGACGACGGCGAGCGCCAGCCGGCTCAGCACCTGGAAGACCGACGCGACGTCGAGCGCCAGGTGCGAGAAGCCCGCGGCGTCCGGGTGGTCGTTCACGTCGCCGGTCATCAGCAGCCGTACGTCGAGAGCCGCCGCGAGGAGGGCGACATCGGTCACCGCCGTCGCCGCGAGCAGCGCCACCACGGCGTACGACAGGCCGACGGGATTGCGGAGCATGGCGGGTGGACCCCCAGGGGTGAGCGGCACCCCTCCCCGAGGCACCGGGGCGGCCCGGGCGGCCACCGCGCTGGGGGAGCGTACTCCCACCCGCTCAGCGCACGTTCGCGGCCAGCGCCCCGAACTGCTCCCAGCTCATCGTCGGCGTCCGCGCGTCCCACAGCTTCTGCGCCGTCGCCGTCAGCGGCATCCGGATCCCCTCCGCCACCTGCGCCTGCGTCTGCGACTGCGACAGGTCGCACCAGACCGCGAACCGGCCGCCCAGGATCTGGGCGTCGTACCGCGCGGGTACGGGGGTCGTGCCGCGCAGCACCCGCGGGGTCCACTGCTCGTAGATGCGGCGGCCCGTGGGGTACGTGAACTGGTTCGGCTCGCCGAGGACGTAGTACAGGAACTCGTCGTTCAGGTTCACGACCTTGCGGCCCTCGGCCAGGTACTCGGCCGGCGGCCGGGCGCCGATCTCCTTGCCGGTCCAGTACTCGACCTCGATGTCCTTGTCGGCCTGGACGACCCCGCCCCGGAAGAAGCCGTCGTTCCAGGCCTTCGCCACCTTGCCGGTGGAGCGGACCACGGCCGCCCGGTCGTTCAGCCAGCCCTCCGCCAGGTCCTGGACGCCCGCCTGGGGGCCGTACTTCTGGCGCGCCGCCGTGGCCAGCTGCGGGTAGGAGGCCGCCGGGTCGCGGACGGTCAGCGCCTGGTACTCGTCGGCGCCGACGTGGAACCAGCCGCCCGGGAACAGCCCGGCGTACTCGCGCAGCAGCTCGTCCACGAGCCGCGCCGAGGCGGGCTTGGAGATGTCGATGGCGCCCTGGCGCGGGACTCCCTGGACGTTGCGGAGCTGGAGGTCCGGGTAGGCGCGCAGCACGGCGCCGAGGTGTCCGGGCGAGTCGACCTCGGGCACGACGGTGATGTGCAGGGTCTGCGCGAGGGCGAGGATCCGGCGCACCTCGGCCTTGGTGAGGTGCTGGGCCGAGACGATCTCGGGGTGGGTGTCCGATTCGATCCGGAACCCCTGGTCGTCGGAGAAGTGCAGACCGAACTGGTTGAGCTTGAGGTCCGCCATCTCCCGTAGCCGGGCCTCGATCCACTCGGCGGTGAAGAACTTGCGGGCGATGTCGAGGTTCAGACCGCGCTGGGGTTTGGCGGGCGCGTCGGTGACGGTGCCCTCGGGCATCGCGCCCGAGCCGTTCACCGACTGCTTGAGGGTGCGGGTCCCGTAGAAGACCCCGGCCTGGTCGGGGCCGGTGATCCTGACCCGGTCGTCGCGGGTGGTGAGCGTGTACGACTCGGGGGCGCCCTTGCCGCCGAGGGCCAGCTCGACATCGCCCGCGCGGGCGGCGGCGGCCCCCCGGTACGCGATCTTGAGCTCCCCCGCGAGCAGCCGGCCCTCGTCGGCGAGGCCCTCGCTGCCCTCGGCGACGACGACACCGGCCTGGGGCGTGGGGCGCCAGCCGGGGCCCCTGGCCGCCTCGTGCGAGCGGACGGCGGGGACCGTGCGAGGCGCGGAGGAGAGGGGGTACGTCCGGGTGGGCGTGGGGCTGGGCGGCGGCGTGCTCGCCGGGGCGCTGGTGACCGGCGACGGCGTACCGGCGCCGGAGGTGGGTCCCCCGGGGCCGGAGGACGCGCCGTCGGAGCAGGAGGTCACGGTGGCCAGTGCCACCGCGGCCGCGAGGAGGGTGGGGCCCGCGTGGGGCCTTCGTATGGCGTACCGCATCATTCGGAATCCTCCCTCAGGCGGTCACGTGCGGCCATTCGGGGCAGGATGCCGACCCCGGAACGTCACGGACACGTTCCGAAACTCTCCCTTCCGGGTGAAATTCGTGCATCGGTCGGACAGTTCCCGCACCTCCTCGATAACGTTGCGTCACACCCACCCCACCTTTCCCGGAGTCCACGCTGACCAGCGACACCCGCGCCCCGTCCCGGAACCGGAACCCGGGCGCCGCAGCGAAGCCCGGGACACCCGCCGCGACGCCCGCGACGCCCGCGGATCCGCCGCACCCCGCGTGCCTCGCGATACCTGCCCAGCAGGGCGACCCCCGGCACCTCGCCGTGCGCGTCCCGGCGGCGACGCCCGCCACCCCCCGCGCCCCCGCCGCCCTCGCACCGCCCGCCACGCCCGGCCGTCCCGCCACGCCCGACGGCCCCGCCACGCCCGACGGTCTCGCGTGCTTCAACGCGGTACCGGCCGAGGTCGCCGAGGAGCTGCTCCTCTCCTGTTGCCACAGCCCCCGTTGGGCCGAACGGGTGACCGCGCACCGTCCGTACCCGACGCTCGACGCACTGCTCGCCGCAGCCGACGAGGCCGGTTACGACCTGTCGGTGGCCGAGCGCCAGAAGGCGCTGGCCGCCGAGTCCTCCGCCGCGCCCCATCCCGACGCCCCGCCCGCCGCGCACACGGCGCTGCGGGCCGCCCACGCCGCGTACGAGAGCCGGTTCGGGCACGCCTTCGTGATCAGCCTCGACGGCGTACGGCCCGGTGAGCGCCTCGACCAGGTACTCGCCGGCATCCGGTCCCGGCTCGCCAACGAGCCGGAGGAGGAGCGGGTGGTCGCCGCCGACGAGCTGCGCCGGCTGGCCCGCGCCCGCCTCACCCACCACATCGGCGTGACGCTCGCTCCGGGCGCCGGCCTCGCTCCCGGCGCGGCGCCCTCCCCCGGCGCGGCGCTCGCTCCCGGCGCGGCGCCCTCCCCCGGCGCGGCGCCCTCCCCCGTACAGGCGTCCGGAATGCGGTGATTCGGGCGCCGACGATAGCCCGTCCGTGCCTGTTTGATCACACCGATGGACCCCGCGCGAGCGAACCGACAAGTCGTCGCTACGATGACCGGGGCCGGTGGACCGTACCCGGCCGGGTCAGACCGACAGAGAAGCCGGCCGACCCTGATCCCCGCTCCCGGAGGGTTTTTCCGTGCCGGCTGGAACGCTGTACCGCGGCCGGGAAGGAATGTGGAGCTGGGTGGCTCATCGAGTCACCGGCGTCCTCATCTTCTTCTTCCTGTTCGTACACGTGCTGGACACCGCTCTCGTCCGCGTCTCTCCCGAGGCGTACGACGACGTGGTCGCCACGTACAAGACGCCGATCGTCGCACTCCTCGAGTACGGCCTGGTCGCCGCCATCCTCTTCCACGCGCTGAACGGCCTGCGGGTCATCGCCGTGGACTTCTGGTCCAAGGGCCCGCGCTACCAGAAGCAGATGCTCTGGACCGTCGTGGGCATCTGGGTCGTGCTGATGGCGGGCTCCATCTACCCCGTCCTCGGCCACGCCGCACGTGAACTGTTCGGGAGCTGACGCCAGACATGTCTGCTGACACCACTTCCGCGATCGGTCCCGTCGAGGGCGCCTCCTACGACGTGGACAACCCGGCCCCGTACATCGAGGCCCCCCGCAAGCGCACCGGCAAGACGCCGCGGGCTACGCGAGGCAACTTCGAGATGGCCGCGTGGCTCTTCATGCGCCTCTCGGGCATCGTCCTCGTCGTCCTGGTCCTCGGCCACCTGCTGATCCAGCTCTTCCTCGACGGCGGCGTCTCCAAGATCGGCTTCGCCTTCGTGGCCGGCCGCTGGGCCTCCCCGTTCTGGCAGGTCTGGGACCTGCTGATGCTCTGGCTCGCCATGCTGCACGGCGCCAACGGCCTCCGTACGGTCATCAACGACTACGCGGAGCGGGCCAACACGCGCCTGTGGCTCAAGGGCCTGCTGTACACCGCCACGGTGTTCACCATCCTTCTGGGCACGCTGGTGATCTTCACCTTCGACCCGAACATCCGCTAGGCACGGGGCTGAGGTAATCCACGTCATGAAGATCCACAAGTACGACACCGTCATCGTCGGCGCCGGCGGCGCCGGCATGCGCGCCGCCATCGAGGCGACGAAGCGCAGCCGCACCGCCGTCCTCACGAAGCTCTACCCCACCCGCTCCCACACGGGCGCCGCGCAGGGCGGCATGGCCGCCGCGCTCGCCAACGTGGAGGAGGACAACTGGGAGTGGCACACCTTCGACACGGTCAAGGGCGGTGACTACCTGGTCGACCAGGACGCCGCCGAGATCCTGGCGAAGGAGGCCATCGACGCCGTCCTCGACCTGGAGAAGATGGGCCTGCCGTTCAACCGGACCCCGAACGGCACCATCGACCAGCGCCGCTTCGGCGGCCACTCCCGCAACCACGGCGAGGCCCCGGTCCGCCGGTCCTGCTACGCCGCGGACCGCACCGGTCACATGATCCTCCAGACGCTGTACCAGAACTGCGTCAAGGAGGGCGTGGAGTTCTTCAACGAGTTCTACGTCCTGGACCAGCTGATCACCGAGGTCGACGGCGTCAAGAAGTCCGCCGGCGTGGTCGCCTACGAGCTGGCCACCGGTGAGATCCACATCTTCCAGGCCAAGGCCGTGATCTACGCCTCCGGCGGCACGGGCAAGTTCTTCAAGGTGACCTCCAACGCGCACACCCTGACGGGTGACGGCCAGGCGGCCTGCTACCGCCGCGGTCTGCCGCTGGAGGACATGGAGTTCTTCCAGTTCCACCCGACGGGCATCTGGCGCATGGGCATCCTCCTGACGGAGGGCGCCCGTGGTGAGGGCGGCATCCTCCGCAACAAGGACGGCGAGCGCTTCATGGAGAAGTACGCGCCGGTCATGAAGGACCTCGCGTCCCGTGACGTCGTCTCGCGCTCCATCTACACGGAGATCCGCGAGGGCCGCGGCTGCGGTCCCGAGGGCGACCACGTCTACCTCGACCTGACGCACCTTCCGCCGGAGCAGCTCGACGCCAAGCTCCCGGACATCACCGAGTTCGCCCGTACGTACCTCGGCATCGAGCCGTACACGGACCCGATCCCGATCCAGCCCACCGCGCACTACGCCATGGGCGGCATCCCGACCAACGTCGAGGGTGAGGTCCTGGCGGACAACACCACCGTCGTCCCGGGCCTGTACGCGGCCGGCGAGGTCGCCTGCGTGTCGGTGCACGGCGCCAACCGCCTCGGCACCAACTCGCTGCTGGACATCAACGTCTTCGGCAAGCGCTCCGGCATCGCCGCCGCCGAGTACTCCGCCAAGCACGACTTCGTCGAGCTGCCGGAGAACCCGGAGGCCCTCGTCGTCGCGCAGATCGACAAGCTGCGGAACTCCACCGGCAGCGAGCGGGTGGCCGACATCCGCCGTGAGCTCCAGGAGACGATGGACGCCAACGTGATGGTGTTCCGTACGGAGCAGACCATCAAGACGGCCGTCGAGAAGATCGCCGAGCTGCGCGAGCGCTACGAGAACGTGTCCATCCAGGACAAGGGCAAGCGCTTCAACACGGACCTCCTCGAGGCGATCGAGCTGGGCAACCTGCTCGAACTGGCCGAGGTCATGGCCGTCTCGGCCCTGGCGCGCAAGGAGTCCCGCGGCGGTCACTACCGCGAGGACTACCCCAACCGCGACGACGTCAACTTCATGCGCCACACCATGGCGTACCGCGAGGTCGGCGACGACGGCTCCGAGACCGTCCGTCTCGACTACAAGCCGGTCGTCCAGACCCGCTACCAGCCGATGGAGCGTAAGTACTGATGGCTACCCCCGTACTGGACAAGGTCGAGGCGGAGTCCGCCGCCTCCCCGTACATCACGGTCACGATGCGGATCCGCCGCTTCAACCCCGAGGTGTCGGACGCGTCGGTCTGGGAGGACTTCCAGATCGAGATCGACCCGAAGGAGCGTGTGCTCGACGCCCTCCACAAGATCAAGTGGGACGTCGACGGCACGCTGACCTTCCGCCGCTCGTGCGCGCACGGCATCTGCGGCTCGGACGCGATGCGGATCAACGGCAAGAACAGGCTCGCCTGCAAGACGCTGATCAAGGACATCAACCCCGAGAAGCCGATCACCGTAGAGGCCATCAAGGGCCTCACGGTGATGAAGGACCTCGTGGTCGACATGGAGCCCTTTTTCCAGGCGTACCGGGACGTCATGCCGTTCCTGGTCACCAAGGGCAACGAGCCGACGCGTGAGCGTCTGCAGTCGGCCGAGGACCGCGAGCGCTTCGACGACACCACGAAGTGCATCCTGTGCGCCGCGTGCACGTCGTCCTGCCCGGTCTTCTGGAACGATGGGCAGTACTTCGGCCCGGCCGCGATCGTCAACGCGCACCGTTTCATCTTCGATTCGCGTGACGAGGCGGGCGAGCAGCGCCTGGAGATCCTGAACGACAAGGACGGCGTGTGGCGTTGCCGCACGACGTTCAACTGCACGGACGCCTGCCCGCGTGGCATCGAGGTCACGAAGGCGATCCAGGAAGTGAAGCGCGCGCTGATCACGCGTCGCTTCTGACCGTCGCCACGGCCGGAGGCCCGTTTCTGTACGCTGCGGCGTGCAGGAACGGGCCTTCGGGTTTTCCATGTCCGAACCATGTGTCCGAAACACTTCGGGGAGAGCGGGGATTGATGAGCGAGCCGAACCCTTACGCGGACGGTGAGTACAAGTGGGGACCCGACCAGCCGGGGACGCCCGCCTACGGATATCCACAGGGGACGCCGGGCTACGGGTACCCGCCGGCGGCGCCCGGGCCTTCGTACGAGCCGACCCTGGCAGCGGGCCTGCCGGTGCCGCCGCAGCATCCACCGATGGTTCAGGGCGGTGGCGGGGCACCGCTGTTGAGCCTCGGCGACATCACCGTCGTCGGGGACCAGATCATCACGCCGGCCGGTGCGATGCCGCTCAAGGGCGCCGTGTGGAACGCGATGGACATGTCGCGGACGGAGGAGAAGCTGCCCACGGTCGCGATCGTGCTGGCCGTCGTCTTCTTCATCTTCTGCCTCCTGGGCCTGCTGTTCCTGCTGATGAAGGAGAAACAGACGACCGGCTTCATCCAGATCACGGTGACCAGCGGCGGTCGGCACCACTCCACGATGATCCCCGCGACGGGTCCCGACACCTTCCACTGGGTGATGAACCAGGTCAACTTCGCCCGCTCGCTGAGTGTCTGAGCGGTTCAGAGGCTGGGCGCCGGCGTGATCCGCTCAGGAGTTCGCGTCAGCGGTTCGCGTCAGCGGT
Source organism: Streptomyces sp. NPDC057271 (assembly GCF_042668715.1). Lineage (NCBI taxonomy): Bacteria > Bacillati > Actinomycetota > Actinomycetes > Kitasatosporales > Streptomycetaceae > Streptomyces > Streptomyces sp. NPDC057271. Next base: position 28,902 of record NZ_JBHUYJ010000007.1, on the reverse strand, counting down.
TCGCGTGAGGGGTGTGCGTCAGGGGCGTGCGTCAGGGGCGTGCCCGGGTCGGGCCGGGGTCCTGCCAGGGGCTTCCCCGATGGTCCGGGGGCTCCGGGGGCGGGAGCCTTGATCCATGACGAACTCAGCGATCAGCAGGGCAGATCGGCCGGCGGCGGTCGCGGCCGGGGCCGCACTCGTGGGCAGGACCGGGGCAGGCTCGCCGGCCGCCGCCGCACCGGCGGGCGGCGGTACGCGCGCCGGTGCCTGGGCGGGGCCTTCGGTGTCCGCACCCGCCTCCTGGCGGCACGCGGGCACGGCCGGATCGATCAGGGCGCCCTGAGCCCGTCCGGCTCCTCGGCGACGATCATGATCCGGCGGAGCATGTCGTTGAGCAGGGACCGCTCCTTCTCGTCGAGGACGCCGAGCAGCCGCTCCTCCTCGTGACCGAGGACGTCCATCGCGCCGATCCAGGTCTCCCGGCCGGAGTCGGTGAGCTGCACGACGACCCGGCGGCGGTCGGTGGTGGACTGCGTACGGCGGACGAAGCCCCGCTTCTCCAGGGCGTCGAGGCGGCCGGTGACCGAAGCGGGGGCGAGGTCGAGGTCCTGGGCCAGTTCGGAGGGTGCCGCGGTGCCGCCGCGGCCGGCGAGCTTGTGGAGCGTGTCGAACTCGTGGCGTTCCAGCTCGAAGTCGACGAGGGACTGCTCGCGGACCCGCCGCAGATGGACGGAGAGCTTCTTCATCCGGGTCACGGCCCCCTCCACCACCGGGTCGAGACCAGGCAGGACGGGCCGCCAGCGGGTCACGTGCTCGTCGGTCCAGTCCCGCGGTGGGGGCCCTGTGGGCTCGCTCGGCTCCATAAACCGATCGTACGTCGCCTTCCATGATTCTTCGCAAACGAATATTTCGTTGACGAACCATTTGACACCGAACCACCTTCCCCGCCATGCCCCCGCCCCTTCCGGCACGGTCACCCTGCCCACACCCGCTCCTGGCCCCCATCCCCTGTGCGCCCGCCCCTTCCGCATCCTCTTCACCGGCCGCGCCCTCTCGCTTCTCGGCGACGCCGCCATCCCCGCCGCCCTGGCCGTCGCCGTCCGGGAGGCCACCGGATCGCGATGGTCCCCAAGCTGCTCCTGCTGCCCATCGGCGGAGTCGTCGGCAACCGCTGAGGGCCGGAGTGTCGCTGACAGCCCAGCAGGGCGTCAGTCAGTGGGAGAGCCACGACCACCGGAACCCGAGTATCAGCATCAATGTCGGTGGGGTGGCCTACCTTCGTACGCATGGTGGGGACCACGAGCATGAAGAGCGGACTGTACGCGGCACTGGAGACGGGCCGGGTCCGGGAGTTCCTGGACGGACTGGACGCGGCGTCGCGGCGGGAGAGCGCGCTGCTGCTCCACGGGGCGATGTGCCGGCGTACCGATCCGGCCGTGGCGAGCGCGCTCGACCGGCTCGCCGGGCAGGAGCTCGGCTGGTCGACGGCGGAGTCCGACATCCTGCTCGCGCGACTGATGGGGAACGACGCCGCCGTCGCCCCCCACGAACTGCGGGACAGGTTCTGGGCGCTCGCCCCCATCGCGCTGTCGGCCGCCGAGCAGGCCGAGGAGTTCGACCGGCCCCGGGTGCGGGCGCTGCGCCGGACCGCGGAGAACCTCCGTGTCCACCAGAGCGACGAGTTCGCGGGGATACGCGACCGGATCGACGCGCTGCTGCGCCGCGAGACGCCGGTCTCCGAGGGCCGGCTGCCCCGGCATCTGCTGGACGCCCACGACGACTACGGCCCCGCGATGCGGGCCGCGCACGGGGAACTGCTCGCGGGCCGGGGCGTGACGGCCTTCCTCGCGCACTGCGCGAGCATGGACAAGGTCAGGGCCACGAGGACCTGGCGCAGGAAGGCCTCGGCGCTGCTTGCGGAGACGGATTCCGGCACGGAACTGGTGCGGCGGCTGCTGGAGGGGATCGCCGCCCGGCCCGAACACGAGGTGACCGACCTCAACCCGTGGGGCATGAGGGGCTGGGGTCTCGCGGGCGACGGCAACACGTGTCTCGTCCGGGGGCTGTTGTGGGCGTCCCTCGACCTGGACGCGAGATGGAGCGTCCCGCTGACCGGCGCCGTCGCACTGCACGCGGGCACGGGGATCGGCGGGTCGGGCGGCGAGTGCCGCAGCCAGCCGCTGGCCACCACCGCTGTCGCCGTTCTGGGAGAGTGCGGAGGACCGGACGGCGAGCAGGCCGTCCAGTGGCTCGGACGGGTCAGGGGGAAGGTCCGCAACCGGACAGTGCTCAAGGCGGCCGCCAAGGCCCTGGAAGCGGTCTCGGGGCGGGCCGGGCTCACGCCGTCGATGCTGCGCGAGCGCGGCACCCCGGCGCACGGGCTCGACGGGCGGGGGATGCGGGAGGAGACGCTCGGGGAGTACACGGCGGTGCTCTCCGTGCAGGAGCCCGGCGTGGCCTCGCTGTCGTTCCGGGGCCCCCAGGGCCAGGTGCTCAAGTCGGCGCCGAAGGCGGTCCGTGAGGCGCACGGTGAGCGACTGGCGCCGCTCCGCACCGCGTTGAAGGAGCTCCGGACCCTGCTCGCCGTGGAGCGGGCCCGGCTGGAGGAGCATCTGGCGGCGGGGACGACGTGGCCCGCGGGGGACTGGGAGCGGTACTACATCGACCACCCGGTGACCGGCTGCGCCGCCCGCACACTGCTGTGGGAGGTCGCCCCGGAGGCCGTGGGCCGCTGGACGGCGGGGGTTCCCGAGCGGACCGGCGGCGGCTGGGCGCTGGCCGGCGCGGACGGCACGGCGACCCCGGTCACCCCCGGGTCCCGGCTGCGGCTGTGGCATCCGATCCGGGCCGAGGCCGAGGAAGTGACCGAGTGGCGGGCGGAGCTGACGGAGCGGGAGCTGCGCCAGCCGTTCAAGCAGGTCTTCCGCGAGGTGTACCCCCTCACCCCGGAGGAGGTGGCGACCGGTGCGTACTCCAACCGGTTCGCCGGGCACATCCTGCGCTACGGCCGGGCACGCGCCCTCATGTCCGAGCGCGGCTGGACCGGTGACCACCTGGGGTACTTCGGGGAGGGCGGCTCCTCCGAGATGGTGCGGGAGCTGCCGCGCCGGGGTGATCTGCCGGTCGGCGAGGGGATGTTCTGGCGGGCCCGGTTCTTCGTCGAGCCGGTCGACGCGGGCAGCTCCCCCGACGGGGTCGCCGTGCTCTGCTCCACCGACCAGGTCCGCTTCGAGCGCCGCGTGGCCTCGGCCGGGGCGCGGGGCGTCTGGGAGCGGGTCGCACCGGCCGACGTACCGTCCCTCGTGCTGTCCGAGGCACTGCGGGACGTCGACCTGTTCGTGGCGGTGGCGTCCATCGGCGCGGACCCGGAGTGGCGGGACCGCGGCGAGGAGCGGGCGTACGACGGGTACTGGGAGAGCCGGTCCTTCGGCGAGCTGACCGCCCCGGCCCGGATCCGCCGGGAGACGCTGGCGCGGCTGCTGCCGCGCACCGGGATCGCGGACCGTACGGAACTGACGGACCGCTTCCTGCGGGTCCGGGGCGAGTTGCGCGCGTACCGGATCCATCTGGGCTCGGGCAACGTCCTGATGGAGCCGGAGGACGACCCGCTGTCCCTCGGGCCGGACCGCTCGCCGCAGGGCCCGGAGAAGGTCTTCCTGCCGTTCGAGGAGGACGGCGGGATGCTGTCGGTGATCCTCTCGAAGGCGTTCCTGCTCGCCGCCGACGCCGGGATCACCGACCGCACGATCAGCTCGCGGATACGCCGGGGGCTGTGACCTCCGCCAGGAAGCCGACGAGGAGCTCGCTCGTCTCCTCGGGGCGCTCCAGGGCGGGAAGGTGGGCGGCCCACTCCAGTTCGACGTGACGCGCGCCGGGCAGCAGCGTCGCGAGGCGGGCCGACATCGCCCGGAAGTCGGGCAGGTCGTGGGCCCCGGAGACGACGAGGCACGGCAGGTCGGTCTCGGCCAGCTCCGCCGACGTCACACCGGCGTCGACGGGGCCGACCTCGTCGGAAGCGGCGAGCTGCACGTCGAAGGCGCGCCGCTGCATCACCCGTACACGCTCGCGCGCCTCGTCGTCGGCCTCCGGGCCGAGCCAGGTGTCGACGTTGAGCGCGACCGCCCCGTCCACGTCGCCCGCTTCGAGCAGCTCGTCCTCGCGCCGGCCCCAGGCGCGCAGTTCGTCGCTCGGGTTGTAGTCGGGTATGCCGGAGCAGAGCAGCGCGAGCGCGGAGACGCGCCCGGAGTGGCGGACGGCGGTCTCCAGGGCGACCTCGCCGCCGAAGGAGGAGCCGACGAGCGCGGCCCGTTCGACGCGGAGGGCGTCGAGGAGTGCGACGACGTCGTCGCAGTGGGTGTGCGGGCGGTCGATCGGAGTGTCGCCGAAGCCGCGGAGGTCGCAGCGGACCACGCGGTGACCGGCGGCGGCCAGCGCCGCGAACTGCGCGTCCCACATCCTCCGATCGCAGACGCCGGAGTGGAGCAGGACAACAGCGGAAGGGCCTTCACCGGCCACGTCATAGGAAAGCATCAGGCGTCACCTTAGGTGCCGGGCTCCCCGATCACCTACGGATTTCCCGGCCCCTCCCCCGGCCCCCCGCCCGCCGGTCGCCCCTCACTTGAACATGTTCAAACGACGGTCTAGAGTCATGACCGCCAGCTTTTGAACGCGTTCAAGGGAGGGTGGGGCATGGACCTCACTGTCGTCGCGTACATCGTCTACCTGCTCATCAGCGTGGCCCTGACCGTCTGGGTCGCCCGCACGTTGAGCCGTAACGGAAGGATCTTCCTGGCAGACGTCCTGCACGGGAACGAGAAGCTCGCCGAGGCCGTCAACCACCTCCTGGTGGTCGGCTTCTACCTCGTCAACTTCGGCTTCGTCGCGCTCTACCTCAGTCAGGACGAGGCCGTCGCCGACGCCCGGGGGCTCTTCGAGGCCCTGTCCGTCAAGCTCGGCGTGGTCCTCCTCGTCCTCGGTGTGATGCACCTGGGCAACGTCTACGTCCTCAACAAGATCCGCCGCCGGGGCGTGATGGAGCGCGAGCAGGTTCCGCCGGTGCCGCCGCAGGGCTGGACCGGCCCCGCAGGGGGCCCCTGGGCCCCGCCCGTCGCCGGAGCGTGAGGAGAGACGGATGAGCCGGCCGCCCGTGACACCCGTACACCGCCTCACCGTGCTGTACGACGCCGACTGCTCGCTCTGCGTCCATCTGCGTCACTGGCTGCTGCGGCAACGCCAACTCGTCCCGCTCGACCTCGTCCCGGCCGCCTCGCAGGAGGCCAGGCGCCGCTTCCCCGGGCTCGACCACGAGTCCACCCTCAGGGAGATCACCGTGATCGGGGACCGGGGGCAGGTCTACCGCGCCGCCTCCGCGTGGATCGTCTGCCTCTGGGCCCTGGCCGAGCACCGGCCCAGGGCCCACTGGCTGGCCACACCCGCCGGACAGCCCTTCGCCCGGGCGACCGTCCTGGCCGCCGCCAAGTGGCGCGAGGCGACCAGGGGCGGCGGACCGGCGTGCGAGGACGGGCGCTGCGAAGTGCCCGGCACGCCCGGCTAGGCTCGGGCACTGTGAAGGACGTGAAGGAAGTGCAGCCCGCCGAGCCCGAGCGGACCGGAGCCGACGCCGGGGCCAAGGCCCCGGCCAAGGCGGCCAAGAGCGAACAGACCCGCACGCTCATTCTCGAAACCGCGCTCCGGCTCTTCAAGGAGCGCGGTTACGACAAGACGACCATGCGGGCCATCGCCCAGGAGGCCGGGGTCTCCGTCGGCAACGCGTACTACTACTTCGCCTCCAAGGAACACCTGGTCCAGGGTTTCTACGACCGGATCGCCGAGGAGCACCAGGCCGCCGTCGCGGACATCCTCGACGGCGGCGAGAAGGACCTCACGGCCCGCATCCGCGGGGTCCTCCTCGGCTGGCTCGACATCGCCGAGCCGTACCACGAGTTCGCGGCCCAGTTCTTCAAGAACGCGGCCGACCCGGACAGCCCGCTCAGCCCCTTCTCCCCCGAGTCGGAGGGCCCGCGCGAGGCCGCGATCGAGGTCCATCGCAGGGTCATCTCCGGGGCCGACGTCAAGGTCGACCCCGAACTGGCCGAGCCGCTGCCCCAGTTGCTCTGGCTCCAGCAGATGGGGCTGGTGCTGTTCTGGGTGTACGACCGCTCCGAGGGCTGCGCCAACAGCCGCCGCCTCGTCGAGCGCCTCGCACCCGTCACCGCCCGGGCGATCTCGCTCTCGCGCTTCCGGCTGCTGCGCCCCCTGGTCCGCGAGACCCATGACCTCCTCGCCGACTTCATGCCGACGGCGGCCGGGATGGCGGCCTCGGGCAAACCCAAGCGAGCGAAGCCGTCGAAGGGCTGACGGACCGGTGCCGGCGGCTCAGGCCCCGAGGGACCGAACCGCCGGCACCTGAGCCCATGCCCGTCAGATCCAGCTGAGCTCCCAGAGGCGCCAGATGCCGGTGCCGTCGGTCAGGTACTGCGAGCCGGCGACCTCGGTGGTCGCCAGGACGTAGTCCTTCTTCTGCCAGAGCGGGATCAGCGGGACGTCCTTGGCGACCTCGGCCTGGATGTCCTCGAAGTCGTTGGCAGCCGCCGCCCGGTCGCTGTACTGCTGCGTCGCCGAGATCAGCGAGTCGATCTTCTTGCTGCCGAAGCCGCTGTGCATCGCGTTGTCCGTGCCGACCAGCGGGGCGGTGAAGCTGTCGGAGTCGGGGAAGTCGGGGAGCCAGCCGACGGGGTAGGCGTCGTAGTCGCCCTTCACGTACCCCTGCTGGAACTCCTTCCACTCCGCCTCGACCAGATCCACCTCGAACAGGCCGCTCGCCTCCAGCTGCCGCTTCAGCTCGGCCGCCTCGGCGCCGTACGTGGCGTCCTTGCGGTAGCCGAGGGTGAAGCTCACCGGCGTCTCGACGTCCGCGTCCTCCAGCAGGCTCTTCGCCTTCTTCTTGGACGGCTCGGGATACGTGTCGAAGAACGAGGTGCTGTGGCCGTTGAAGCCCTGCGGAATGAGGGAGTACAGGGGCTCGACCGTGCCGTGGTAGGCGCCGGTGACGATCGCCGGACGGTCGATCACCGCGGCGACGGCCTGCCGGACCGCCTTCTCCGCCATCGGCGAGCCGGGCTTCACGTTGAAGTAGAGATTGCGGATCTCGGCCGTCTGCGCCTCGGTGATCCGGGCGGTGTCCTTGCCGTCCTTCACCGTCGAGAGGAACTCCGGCGGCATCTGCCGGTGCGCGATGTCGACCTGCTTGCTCTCCCAGGCGTCGGCGAGCTGCTCGGACTCCGTGAAGTACTTCACGACGACCGTTCCGCCGCGCTTCTCCACCGCGCCCCGGTAGTTCGGGTTCGGCTCCAGGCGCGCGCTCTCGCCGGGCTTGTACTCCTTGAGGACGTACGGCCCCGTGCCCTGGACCGTGGTGCCCTCGCGCAGCCGCGTGGCCGGGTACTGGTCACGGTCGACGATCGAACCGGCACCCGTGGCGAGCTTCAGGGGGAAGGTCGCGTCCCGGCCCGTCAGGTGGAAGGTGACCTTCTGGCCGTCGGCCACGACGTTCTTCAGGGTCGCGAAGAGCGGCGCCGGACCGACGTCCGCCTTGATGTTCAGCATGCGCTCGAAGGAGTACTTGACGTCCTCGCCCGTCACCTTGCGGCCGCCGGCGAAGGTCAGGCCGTCCCGGAGCTCGCACTCGTACGTCATGAGCCGGGTGCCGACGAACTTGCAGTTCTCGGCGGCGTCGGGGACCGGCGTGACGAACCCGGGCTTGAAGGAGAGCAGCGACTGGTAGACGTTGCTGTACATCGCCCACGAGCCTGCGTCGTACGCTCCGGCCGGGTCGAGCGAGGTGACCTCGTCCGTGGTGCCGACCGTGATCGGGTCGGTCCGGACGTCGTCGGAAGGCAGCAGTTGCCAGCCTCCCACCCCCGCGGCCACCAGAACTCCACAAGTGATGAGGATCCGCAGACGGACCTTCGACCGCATTGCCGTGCTTCCTTTTTTCGAGCCCACCCCTGGCGCGGCGGCACCGAGCCATGCCGCGATGGCGTCACCCAATCACACGGATTTCACAAGTGGAAGAGTAAACCTTCACAGTGCAGGTATATGTCCGCGATGAGCGACTTCGGGGGACTCAACGGCATGTATCGACCCCAGTGCGATGAGTGACCCATTCCGCTACACCATCCCGCTATGCCGGACATAGCCTTCTATGCCTGCCGGGAGGCCTGTTTCATGCCTGCAGGGAGGCCAGCTCCACGATGGTGATGTCGGAGGGCGCGCCGACGCGGACCGGAGGGCCCCAGGCGCCCGCACCGCGCGAGACGTAGAGCTGGGTGTCGCCGTACCGCTCCAGACCGGCGACGGTCGGGTTGGCGAGCTCGGCGAGGTAGTTGCCGGGCCAGAGCTGACCGCCGTGGGTGTGGCCGGAGAGCTGGAGGTCGACGCCGTGGCGTACGGCGTCGTGGATGACGACCGGCTGGTGCGCGAGGAGCACGGCGGCCCTGGCGCGGTCGCGGTCACCGAGGGCGGCGGCGAAGTCCGGGCCCTGGCCCTCGCTCTCGCCGGCGATGTCGTCGACCCCCGCGAGGTCGAATCCGGCCGCGATCTCCTGGCGTGCGTTGCGCAGCGGCCGCAGGCCGAGTTCGCGGACATGGTCGACCCATGCGTCGGCGCCGGAGAAGTACTCGTGGTTGCCGGTCACGAAGAAGGAGCCGTGCCGGGCCCTGAGCTGCGCGAGGGGCTCGGCGGCGGGGCCGAGGTTCTCGACGCTGCCGTCGACGAGGTCGCCGACGACGGCGATCAGGTCGGGCTGGGCGCGGTTGACGGCGTCCACGATGCGCTGCGTGTGGGCGCGGCCCAGGACCGGCCCGATGTGGACGTCGGAGACGACGGCGATGCGGTACCCGTGCGCGGCCCGCGGCACCTTGGCCAGCGGTACGGTCACCCGCTTGACGCGCGGCCCGCGCAGCACGCCGTACGTGCCGTGGCCGACGGTCCCCACGGCGGCGGCAGCGGCGGCCCCGCCGACGACACGCGAGACGAAGAGCCGCCGCGAGACGGCGGTGGAATCGGCGACGCCCGCGGCCTCGCCGCTCTCGGCGGAGGCGGGGGACTCGTCGCTCTCGGCAGGAGCGGCGGGGGCGGCGGGGGCCGTGGCGGCGGGAGCGGAGGGCGGGACCGTGGCGGGGGTGGGGGCGGGAGCCTGCGCGGGGGCCGGAGAAGGGCTCGGGGCGGCCGCCCGGCGCTCAAGGGCACGCCGCAGCAACGGGCGTACGGCCTCCCCGACCACCAGGGCGAGGGTCAGGTACAGCAGAACGGCCAGCCACAGGTAGCCGGGCCAGGCCACGACCTGCTGGAGCCAGAAGGGGGCGCCGGCCCGTGCGGAGACCAGGGCGGAGATCGACAGCGCGGGCAGCACGAACGCCGCCACGGTCCCCAGCCGCCGCGCCACGCTCCCCCGCGCGGTGACATCGCGCACCAGGCGCTGCCACACGTACCTGTGAACCGCCGCCAGGAGGCCGAGGATCACGACGAACACGAGCAGAAAGACGAGCACGCGCCCCAACCCCTATCCGTGCTCGCGTCGCAACGCGCGCACTCCACGCAACCCGATCGCGCCGACCACCGTCCCCAGAGCAAAGGACGTGAGGGCGAGCAGCAGATGAACCCAGAAGTAGGCCGTCGGTTCGCCCGCGTCGTCGAAGGCGAGACCGCTCCCGTCGTTCCACAGGTTCTTGACGAAAGTGACCCAGATGAACCAGCTCCACACCCCGAAGGCGAGCAGGAACCAGGAGACGGGACGGCTGAGCTTCATACCCTCAGTATCACCACCCGCCCCGGGCACCTCGTCTCCGGGGCGTCCTGGGCACCCGAGTGGTGGTGTCCGGGCGAACCGCCCGGCGGGGTTCGGATCGTTGGGCCGTGCCTGTACGTTTTCGATCGTGTCTGCTTCGAAGAAGACCGCTTGGGCGGTCATTGCTGCTGCGCTGCTTCCGCTCCTCACCGCCGCTCCCGCCCACGCGGACACCGCGGACAACAAGGAGGAGAAGCAGCCCAAGCCGCCCGCCAAGATGTCGTCGGTCGGCGGGTCGCTGCTCGGTGTGCCCGGTACGCAGGTGCGGCTCGGGCCCGGAGCGCCGGTACTGCCCATGGAGCTGAGCGCGCGGTCGTGGATCGTCGCGGACGCGGAGACGGGTCATGTGCTCGCCTCGCACAACGCCCACTGGCCCCTCGCCCCGGCCTCCACGCTCAAGATGCTCTTCGCGGACACGGTGCTGCCCAAGTTCCCCCGGACGACGACGCACACCGTCACGCCCCAGGACCTGGCCGGCCTCGGCGCGGGATCGAGCCTCGTCGGGATCAAGGAGAAGCAGACCTACACCGTCCACGATCTCTGGCTCGGTGTCTTCCTTCGCTCGGGCAACGACGCCGTGCGCGTGCTCTCCTCGATGAACAACGGCATCGCGAAGACCGTGCAGGACATGAACGACCGCGCCGACGAGCTCCAGGCCCTCGACACCCATGTGGTGTCGCCGGACGGCTACGACGCCCCGGGCCAGGTCTCGTCCGCGTACGACCTGACGCTGATCGCGCGCAGCGGCATGCAGAACGCGGACTTCCGGGAGTACGCCGCGACCGCCCGCGCCGCCTTCCCGGGTGAGGAGAAGCCGGGGAAGAAGCGCGAGACCTTCGAGATCCAGAACACGAACCGGCTGCTGACCGGCGACCTGGGCGTCGCGCCGTACCAGGGCATCGCCGGCGTCAAGAACGGCAACACCACGCATGCCGGCTCCACCTTCACCGGCGTTGCGGAGCGTAATGGCAAAGTCCTGCTCGTGACGGTGCTGAACCCGTCGTCCAAGGAGCAGCACGCGGTCTACAAGGAGACCGCCCGGCTCCTCGACTGGGGCTTCGCCGCGGCCGGCAAGGTACAGCCGGTGGGCGAGCTGGTCCCGCCGAAGTCCGCCGTGACGAACCCGGGAACCGAGAGCGACGGCTCGTCCCCGGCGCCCGGCAAGAACGCCCCGGACTCGGACACCGCGCAGCAGGCCGCCGCCGGGGGGAGGGTCGGTGGCGTCGGGACCGCGCTCGCGATCGTCGGCGGCCTGCTGGTGCTGCTCGCGGGCGCCGTCTTCCTCGTCAACCGTCGCTGGCCGCTGCCGGAGCTGGTCCGCCGCCGCCCTCGGACCGACGGCGCGGAGGGTCCTGACGCGGTTCAGGGTCCTGACGGCGCGGAGGGTCCTGACGCGGTTCAGGGTCCTGACGGCGCGGAGGGTCCTGACGCGGTTCAGGGTCCTGACGGCTCGAAGGGTCCTGACCCGGCTCAGGGTCCCGGCCCTCGGGAAGCTCCGGGTGGTCCGGATCGGACCGTGACCCCGTAGCCGTCCAGGCGGCGCAGAACAGCAGGAGCTTCGCGGAGAAGTTGATCCAGAGAAGCAGCGCGACCGGCACACCGAACGCGCCGTACATCGACTTCCCCGCGACCTCCCGCATGTAGCCGCCGATCAGCAGTTTCAGCAGCTCGAAGCCGATCGCTCCGATCACCGCCGCCACCACCAGGCGGCGGCGCGGCGGGTGGACGCCGGGGAGCAGCGTCAGCAGGTACAGCAGGATGAGGAAGCCCGCCACGGCGGCGACGGCGACGGAGGCCGCCTGGAGCAGGATCCCGGTGGCCCCTTCGCCGGAGATCCCCACCCGGTCGGCGGACCAGCCGACGGCGGTGGAGCCGAGCCAGGACGCGGCGAGCGAGCAGAGCCCGACCGCTCCGAGCCCGAGCAGGACGAGCGCGTCCTTGCCCTTGCGTACGACGGGATTGCCCTCGTCCTGGTCGTCGATCCCCCACACCGCGCGCAGACAGTCCCGCATCGAGCCGATCCACCCGATGCCCGTGAAGAGCAGCAGGGCGCCGGCGACGAGGCCGATCGTGCCCGCGTTGTCCACGAGCCCGCCGATGTTCAGCTGGTCGGAGATGCCGGGGACCTGGTCGGTGATCTTGTCCTCGATCCTGTCGAGCTGCTCCTGGCTGAGCAGCGCGGCACCGACCGCCGCGGCGACGGCGATCAGGGGGAACAGCGCCAGGAAACTGATGAAGGTGATGGCGGCGGCGAGCCGGGCCCAGTGAGCGGCGTCGAGGGTCTCGTACGAACGCCAGGCGTGCGTCTTCATGAGCCGGGTGACCCAGGGGCCGATGACGGGGAGCTTGCTCAGCCAGTCCATGTCGTACGCGTACCCTTTGATCTCGTGCCGATACGGCGTGCTTCCGGCGACCTCACAGATCCGCGACCGCCACGCCGTACATCGCCGCCCAGACCAGGCCGATGACCGCGAGCGGGCGGTCGCGCAGGACGACGTCCTCGGGGGCGCCGGCGGAGCCGCGGTCGGCGAAGACGGCGTAGCGCAGGACGGCGAGGATGAAGGCGATCATGGAGAGCTGGCGCCAGGGGAGCAGGCTGCCGGTGGCGACACCGCCGCTCTCCAGGGCCCAGAGACAGTAGCCGAGAACGGCGACCCCGGCCGCCAGCTGCCAGACGAAGCGTAGGTATCCGGTCGTGTACCGGGTGAGCAGCGCGCGGGTCGCGCCGTGCGCGTCCTCCATCTGGACGCCCTCGGAGTAGCGTTTGGCGGCGACCACGAAGAGCGCGCCGAAACCGGTGGTGATGAGGAACCAGCGGGAGAGCGGGATCCCGAGCGCGACCCCGCCGGCCATGGCCCGCATCAGGAAGCCGGTGGTGACGACGGCGAGGTCGACGACGAGGACGTGTTTGAGGCGCAGGCAGTACGCGATCTGCATGACGAGGTACGCGATGAGGAGCGCGGCGGTCATGGGGTTGCACAGGACCGCGCTCGCGACGGCGGCCCCCACGCCGAGGAGGGAGCCGGTGGCGTACGCGAGGGGTACGGGGACGAGGCCGGCGGCCACCGGGCGGCGGCACTTCACGGGGTGGGCGCGGTCGGCGGCCGCGTCGCGGGCGTCGTTGACGAGGTAGACGGCGGACGCGGCGGCCGTGAACAGGGCGAAGACCAGGGCGAGTCGGGCGGCCGTGTGCCAGGCGACGAGCTGCCCGGCGGCGACGGGCGCGGCGAGGACGAGCACGTTCTTGACCCACTGCCGGGGCCGCGCGGTCCTGACGAGCCCGGCGCCCACCGCGTACGCCCGCCGGCGTCCGTGCCCGCGCCGGCGGTCTCGTACGGCGACGGGCTGGTCGAGCACGGCGCCGCCGGTGGCGTGCTCAGCCACGGCGTCCACCGGTGAACACGGCGAAGGTGGCCGCGCGGGCCCGGCGAACACGGGCTCCACGCGCGCGTACGGCGGCCCGTGCGGTCGCACGGAGAGCGGCCCCCGCCAGCGCGACGGGCCCCGGCGGCACGGCGGGCACCGGCGACGCGACCGCCCCTGGCAGCACGCCCGGCCCCGGCAGCACGCCCGGCACCAGCGGCATGGCGGGCCCCGGCGGCACGGCGGGCACCGGCAGCACGGCCGGCCCCGGCGGCACGACCGCCCCCGGCAGCACGCCCGGCACCAGCGGCGCGGGGGGCCGCGGCGGTGCGGGGGGTCCCGGCAGCGCGACCGCCCCCGGCAGCACGGCCGGTCCCAGCGGTGCGGGGGGCCGCGGCGGCGGACGTGGCGTGGGAGCTGGGGAAGGAGTGCCGGCCCGCCGTACGGACCAGGGGCTCGTACTCCGCCGTCCCCGGCCGTGGCCGCCGGACCACCCGCTTGACGCCCATGCTCGCCAGGTGCGCGCCCGCGACCAGGACCGTACCGCGCAGCCAGCCGGATCGCCTGTCCCGGTCAAGCCCGGCGCCGACGAGGCCGGCGGCGAGCCAGAGGGCGCCGTGCTCGCCGCCGAAGGACAGCGCGCGGGCGGCCGTGGCCACGGGCGCGCGGCGCCCGCAGCCGCGCAGGACGGCCAGCAGACTCCTCTCGGCCCCGGCCCAGTCCGCGTTTCGCATCGGCTCCGCCTCCCCGGTTCTCGACGGGCTCCTCCATCGACCCAGGGGTGACTCTGACCCGGCGGCCCGGCCACCGCACGGCAATCTTTCCTGACACTCCTTTAATCACCCATTTCGTCGAACTGAGAGCAAACCAGTCATAACGCTTAGATCGGGCGATACGGTCGCCTTCATGGCTGCCCACACCGACGACGAGCCCCTCACCGGCTGGGGTCGCACCGCTCCCACCCTCGCGCGCGTGCACCGCCCCCGGACGTACGAGGAGGCATCCGAAGCCGTCCGCGCCTGCGGTGCCCGCGGCTCCATCGCGCGCGGCCTCGGCCGCGCCTACGGCGACGCCGCGCAGAACGCGGGCGGCTCCGTCCTCGACATGACCGGCCTCGACCGGATCCGCTCGGTCGACGCCGTCGACGGCACGGTCGTCTGCGACGCCGGTGTCAGCCTGCACCGTCTGATGGAGGTACTGCTTCCGCTCGGCTGGTTCGTCCCCGTCACCCCCGGAACCCGGTACGTCACGGTCGGTGGTGCGATCGGCGCCGACATCCACGGCAAGAACCACCACGTCTCCGGCTCCTTCAGCCGTCATGTCTCCGCCCTCGAACTCCTCACCGCCGACGGGGAGATCCGCACCGTCCTCCCCGGCACGGACCTCTTCGACGCCACGGCCGGAGGCATGGGCCTGACGGGCGTGATCCTCTGCGCGACCCTCCGGCTGCTCCCCGTCGAGACCTCCCTCATGTCCGTCGACACCGAACGTGCCGCGGACCTCGACGAGCTGATGGCCCGGCTCAGCGCCGGCGATCACCGCTACCGCTACTCGGTCGCCTGGATCGACCTCCTCGCGCGCGGCGCCGCCACCGGCCGGTCCGTCCTCACCCGCGGCGACCACGCCCCGTTCGACGCGATCCCCGTGAGCGACCGCCGCGCCCGCCGCGCACCCCTCGCCTTCCGCCCGGGCCACCTGCCCGCCGCCCCGGCGCTCGTCCCCGAGGGGCTGCTCGGCCGCACGGCCGTCGGTCTCTTCAACGAACTCTGGTACCGCAGGGCGCCCCGCTGCCGCACCGGGGAGCTCCAGCGGATGTCCACGTTCTTCCACCCCCTGGACGGCGTTCCGCACTGGAACCGGATCTACGGGCGCGGCGGATTCGTCCAGTACCAGTTCGTCGTCGGCCATGGACACGAGGAGACACTGCGCCGGATCGTGAAGCGGATCGCGCGCCGCGGCTGTCCGTCGTTCCTCGCCGTGCTCAAGCGCTTCGGCACGGGCGACCCGGGCTGGCTCTCGTTCCCCGCGCCCGGCTGGACGCTCGCGCTCGACATCCCGACCCGGCTCTCCGGTCTCGGCGCCTTCCTCGACGAACTCGACGAGGAGGTGGCGGACGCGGGCGGCCGGGTCTACCTCGCGAAGGACTCCCGGCTGCGGCCGGAACTGCTGGACGCGATGTACCCGAGGCTCGCCGACTTCCGCGCGCTGCGGGCCACGCTCGACCCGCGCTCCGTCTTCACGTCCGACCTCTCCCGTCGCCTCGCCCTCTGAATCGCCCTCCGAGCCCCCCTTCCCATCGCCCTCCGAACCGCCCTCCGTATCGCACTCTCCGAGGAGTTTGATCGTCATGAAGGATGCCTTCGGCGCCCCGCAGTCCCTGCTCCTGCTCGGCGGCACCTCCGAGATCGGGCTCGCCACGGCCCGCCGGCTGATCGCCCGCCGTACCCGCACGGTGTGGCTCGCCGGGCGCCCCTCGCCCGCCCTGACGGCCGCCGCGGACTCGCTGCGGGCGCTCGGCGCGGAGGTGCGGACGGTGCCGTTCGACGCGCTCGACACCACGTCGCACGAGGAGCGGCTCGGCAAGATCTTCACCGAGGGCGACATCGACATGGTGCTGCTCGCCTTCGGGATCCTCGGCGACCAGGCGCACGACGAGGCCGATCCGCTCGCCGCCGTCCGGGTCGCCCAGACCAACTACACGGGCGCCGTCTCGGCGGGGCTGATCTGCGCGGGCGCGCTGCAGGCGCAGGGGCACGGCTCGCTGGTGGTGCTGTCGTCGGTGGCCGGTGAGCGCGCCCGCCGCGCGAACTTCATCTACGGCTCGTCCAAGGCCGGCCTCGACGCGTTCGCCCAGGGGCTCGGGGACGCGCTGCACGGGACCGGGGTGCATGTGATGGTCGTACGCCCCGGCTTCGTACGGTCACGGATGACCGCGGGGCTCGACGAGGCCCCGCTGGCGACCACGCCGGAGGTGGTCGCGACGGCGATCGAGCTGGGGCTGCGGCGGCGCTCGGAGACGGTGTGGGTACCGGGGGCGCTGCGGATGGTGATGTCGGCGCTCCGGCATGTGCCGAGGCCGTTGTTCCGTCGGCTGCCGGTCTGACACCGGCAGCGCGCGCGGGCGGCGGGCCGGGTCAGCCCGCCGTCGGGGACGGTTGGTCGACCGGCGCGCCGGCCTGGGCCGGGACGGCGGTGACGGGGCGCGCGTCGCCGAACTCGTACACCCGGAGCTTGCGCCACACCCCGTCCGCGCCCTGCTCGTACAGGGCGAAGGAGGAGCAGGTCCACGCGGCCTCGAAGTCGGCCAGCTCGGCGTAGGCGCGGTCCATCGCCTCCTCGGCGATGCCGTGCGCGACGGTGACGTGCGGGTGGTACGGGAACTGCAGCTCACGCACGAGCGGCCCGGACTCGTCCCGTACCCGCTCCTGGAGCCAGGTGCAGGCGGAGACGCCCTCGGCGAGCGTCACGTAGACGACCGGGGAGAGCGGGCGAAACGTTCCCGTGCCGCTGAGGCGCACGGGGAAGGAGCGGACGCCCGCGGCGACCTCGGCGAGATGTGCCTGGATCGCGGGCAGCCGCGCCTCGTCCACCTCGGTCGGCGGCACGAGGGTGACGTGCGTGGGGATGCCATGCGCGGCGGGATCCCCGAAGCCCGCGCGCCGCTCCTGGAGCAGGCTGCCGTAGGGCTCCGGGACCGCGATCGAAACGCCGAGCGTTACGGTCCCCACGTCGTTCTCCTCCATAGTCGTGTCATATCGGGGCGATGGTGGTGCAGCCGCCAGTGTGCGGCCTGCACCACCTCTGAGGCCAGAGTCCTTGGACTCAGTGCTTCGCGGGCAGGAAGCCCATCCGCTCGTACGTCTGCGCCAGCGTCTCCGCGGCGACCGCGCGGGCCTTCTCCGCGCCCTTGGCCAGGACCGCGTCCAGCGTCTCCGGGTCGTCCAGATATTCCTGCGTACGGGACCGGAACGGCGTGACGAAGTCCACCATGACCTCCGCCAGGTCGGTCTTCAGCGCTCCGTACATCTTGCCCTCGTAGCTCTTCTCCAGGTCGGGGATGCTCGTCCCGGTGAGCGTGGACATGATCGTGAGCAGGTTGGAGACGCCGGCCTTGGTCTCCGGGTCGAAGCGGATGACCGTCTCCGTGTCGGTGACGGCGCTCTTGACCTTCTTCGCGGTCGTCTTCGGCTCGTCGAGGAGGTTGATCAGGCCCTTCGGCGTCGACGCCGACTTGCTCATCTTGATCGCCGGGTCCTGCAGGTCGTAGATCTTCGCCGTCTCCTTGAGGATGTACGGCGCCGGGATCGTGAACGTCTCGCCGAAGCGGCCGTTGAAGCGCTCCGCGAGGTCGCGGGTCAGCTCGATGTGCTGGCGCTGGTCCTCTCCCACCGGGACCTGGTTGGCCTGGTAGAGCAGGATGTCGGCGACCTGGAGGATCGGGTACGTGAACAGGCCGACGGTGGCCCGGTCGGCGCCCTGCTTGGCGGACTTGTCCTTGAACTGCGTCATGCGGGAGGCCTCGCCGAAGCCGGTGAGGCAGTTCATGACCCAGCCGAGCTGCGCGTGCTCGGGGACGTGGCTCTGCACGAAGAGCGTGCACCGCTCGGGGTCGAGGCCGGCGGCGAGCAGCTGCGCGGCGGCGAGCCGGGTGTTGGCACGGAGTTCCGCGGGATCCTGCGGGACCGTGATCGCGTGCAGGTCCACCACCATGTAGAAGGCGTCGTGGGACTCCTGCAGGGCGACCCACTGGCGCACGGCACCGAGGTAGTTGCCGAGGTGGAACGAGCCTGCGGTGGGCTGGATTCCGGAGAGCACACGGGGACTGTCAGAGGCCATGCCCCACATTCTCTCAGGTGCCGGAACGAACTGATCCCGGGCCGGGAACCGATCCGCTCGGAGGCGTACGCGGCGCTGGCTCGCACGCACACGTCGGGCGCGCTGAGGGCGGCGGCGTGCGGTGCGGCGCGGGCGCGGAGGCGGAGGACGTCGTGCGGCAGGCGTTCCTCAAGGCGTACCGGTCGCTGAGGCGGTCCGAGGAGGGGCGGCGTTCCGGCCCCGGCTGCTGCGGATCGTGGTCGATGAGACGAGGAACACAGTGCGGGCGGCGGGGCCGCGCCCGGACGGGCGGCCTGCTCGGGGCCCCGCAGGGCCTGCGGCCGGGCGCCCGCCCGGTGATGGCTCAGGCCGGGAGGCCCGGGGCCGGGAAGGCCGCCATCAGTTCGGCGACCTCGGCGCGGATCGTGCGCAGCACGTCCTCGTCGCCCGAGCCGGCGGCGGCGACGCCGCGGTCGATCCAGTCGGCGACCAGCTCCATGTGCGCGGTCCCGAGGCCGCGGGAGGTGAGGGAGGGGGTGCCGATGCGGATGCCGGAGGGATCGAAGGGCTTCCGGGTGTCGTAGGGGACGGTGTTGTAGTTGACGACGATCCCGGCGCGGTCGAGGGCCTTGGCGGCGACCTTGCCGGGGACCTCCTTGGGAGTGAGGTCCATCAGGATCAGGTGGTTGTCGGTGCCGCCGGAGACCAGGTCGAAGCCGCGCGCGAGGAGCGCCTCGGCGAGGGCCTTGGCGTTGGCGACGACCGCGTGGGCGTAGTCGCGGAAGGAGGGCTGGGCGGCCTCGCGCAGGGCGACGGCGATGGCGGCGGTGGTCTGGTTGTGCGGGCCGCCCTGGAGGCCGGGGAAGACGGCCTTGTCGAGGGCCTTGGCGTGCTCCTCGCGGGACATCAGCATGGCACCGCGCGGGCCGCGCAGGGTCTTGTGGGTGGTGGTCGAGATGACGTCGGCGTGCGGGACCGGTGAGGGGTGTGCGCCGCCCGCGATCAGGCCGGCGATGTGGGCGATGTCGGCGACGAGCACGGACCCGGCCTCGCGGGCGATCTCCGCGAAGGCGGCGAAGTCGATCGTGCGGGGCAGCGCCGTGCCACCGCAGAAGATCAGCTTCGGCCGCTCCTTGAGGGCGAGCTCGCGGACCTGGTCGAGGTCGACGAGCCCGTTGTCCTGGCGTACGCCGTACTGCACGCCGCGGAACCACCTGCCGGTGGCGGAGACGCCCCAGCCGTGGGTGAGGTGGCCGCCCATCGGCAGGGCCATGCCCATCACGGTGTCGCCGGGCTCGGCGAAGGCGAGGTAGACGGCGAGGTTGGCGGGCGAGCCGGAGTAGGGCTGCACATTGGCGTGGTCGACGCCGAAGACGGCCTTGGCGCGCTCGACGGCGAGGGTCTCGACCTGGTCGATGTTCTGCTGGCCCTCGTAGTACCGGCGGCCGGGGTAGCCCTCGCTGTACTTGTTCTGCAGGACGGTCCCGGAGGCTTCGAGCACGGCCCGGGAGACGTAGTTCTCGCTGGGGATCAGCCGAAGGGTCTCGGCCTGAAGCAGCTCCTCGGCGCCGACGAGCGCGGCGAGTTCGGGGTCGGCGGCGGCCAGGGCGGGGTGGCGGGCGGCGAGATCGGCGGCCTGCGGGGTGACGGTCATGGCGGTTCCTCCGGGCGTTCGGTGGATCCCGGGGCACGGCTCAGTCCTGCTGGGCGGCACCACACGGGATGTTCGGTCCCGAAGATGCCCAGGCGGGCGGCATCTCGTGTGGTCTGCCGCGCACGGCTCCCCCAGGGTCGATTCCCCGTACGCCAGTCGCCGTGCGTGTTTCCAGAGTAGCGGGCGCGCCGTCGCAGAGGTTTCTTCGTCCGGCATCCGAGCGACGATAGGAAAGGGAGCCACACACGCCCCCTGGCCCGCAGGACGAACGGAGATCCCGTGTCGAGTACGCAAGACGCGATCGCTTCCGCGGAGGCGCACAGCGCGCACAACTACCACCCCCTTCCCGTCGTCGTCGCCTCGGCGGACGGGGCCTGGATGACCGACGTCGAGGGACGCCGCTACCTCGACATGCTCGCCGGGTACTCGGCGCTCAACTTCGGGCACGGCAACCGGAGGCTGATCGACGCCGCGCGGGCGCAGCTGGAGCGGGTGACGCTCACGTCGCGGGCGTTCCACCACGACCGGTTCGCGGAGTTCTGCACACGGCTCGCGGAGCTGTGCGGCAAGGAGATGGTCCTGCCCATGAACACAGGCGCGGAGGCCGTCGAGACGGCCGTGAAGACCGCCCGGAAGTGGGGGTACGAGGTGAAGGGCGTGCCGGACGGGCACGCGAAGATCGTGGTCGCGGCGAACAACTTCCACGGCCGGACGACGACGATCGTCAGCTTCTCCACGGACCACGAGGCCCGCGACCACTACGGCCCGTACACGCCGGGGTTCGAGATCGTCCCGTACGGCGATCTGACGGCGATGGAGCGGGCGGTCACCGCGCACACGGTGGCGGTGCTCCTCGAGCCGATCCAGGGCGAGGCCGGGGTGCTCGTCCCGCCGGCCGGGTATCTGCGCGGGGTGCGGGAGTTGACCCGTGAGCGGAACGTGCTCTTCATCGCGGACGAGATCCAGTCGGGCCTCGGCCGGACCGGGCGGACGTTCGCGTGCGAGCACGAGGGTGTGGTGCCGGACGTGTACGTGCTGGGCAAGGCGCTGGGCGGCGGGGTCGTCCCGGTCTCGGCGGTGGTCGCGGACCGGGATGTGCTCGGGGTGTTCCGGCCGGGTGAGCACGGGTCGACGTTCGGCGGGAACCCGCTGGCCTGCGCGGTGGCCCTGGAGGTGATCGCGATGCTGCGGACGGGCGAGTACCAGCAGCGGGCGGCGGAGCTGGGCGAGCATCTGCACGCGGAACTGCGGTTGCTCGTGGGCGGGGGCGCGGTGGAGGCGGTGCGCGGGCGCGGCCTGTGGGCCGGGGTGGACATCGCGCCGTCGAAGGGCACGGGCCGGGAGATCTCCGAGAGGCTGATGAAGCGGGGGGTGTTGGCGAAGGACACGCACGGTTCGACGATCCGAATCGCGCCTCCGCTGGTGATCGGCAAGGAGGATCTCGACTGGGGTCTGGAGCAGCTGCGGGCGGTTCTCTCGGAGTGATCCGGTCCGCTTGAGGGCGGTGGCGGCTGCGGTCGCGGTGGCCGTGCCCGTCGCCGTGGCGGTGGTCGTGGCCGTCGCAGTGGCCGTGGCCGTCGCAGGGGCGGTGGCCGTGGCCGTCGCAGGGGCGGTGGCCGTGGCCGTCGCAGGGGCGGTGGCCGTGGCCGTCGCAGGGGCGGTGGGGACAACTCGGGGCATTGACAGCGGAGTTGGTCTAGGCCAATGATGCGGCCATGCCGAGACCCCGCCGCGCGCTGCGTGCCGCCGCCGTCGCCGCCCTCGTCCCGCTCGCGCTGCTCGGCGCGAGCGGAGGCCCGGTGCACGCCGCCCCCGAGGCGGCCTGGCCCGAGCCGGTCCCCGTCGTCTCCCGCGTCGAGACCGCCGACCCGGTCGTCTTCATCACCATCGACGACGGCTGGCTCCACGACCCGGCGGCCGCGAAGCTCCTCCTGGACCGCCGGGTGCCCGCCTCGCTCTTCCTGCTCCCGGGCGCCTACTCGTACCACTCCGGCTACTTCCACAGCCTGCTCGACCAGGGTCGCTCCCGCGTCGAGAACCACACCGTCGACCACCCGGACCTGACGACGCTCGACGCGGCCGGGCAGAAGGCGGAGGTCTGCGGGGCGCGTGAGCGGCACCTCGCCGAGTTCGGCGACGGGCCCCGCCTCCTGCGCCCGCCCTACGGGACGTACGACGAGACCACCCGTACCACCGCCCGGGCCTGCGGGGCGAAGGCCGTGGTGACCTGGACGTACGACCTCACCACCTGGGGTCAGTGGACCCCGCCGACGCCGACGCTCAGGGCCGGCGACATCGTCCTGCTGCACTTCAACGAGACACTGGAGCAGGATCTGCCCCGCGCCCTGGCCGCCGCCGAGGCCGCCGGCCTGAGGCCCGCACCGCTCAGGGAGTACGTCACAGAATGACGTGCGGCAGGAAGCGGGCGTACTCGTCCGTGATCAGGCCCGCCGACTCCCGGATGCCGAGCCCCGCCGCCTCGTCCTCGACGACCCACGCGCCGAGCACGACGCGGTTGCCCTCGAAGTCCGGGAGCGGGGCCAACCCCTGGTAGCAGCAGGGTTCGTCGCGTACGACCGGCGCCGCGCCCGGCTCGTGGACGGTGACGCCCGCGCCCTCGCGGCCGAGGAGCGGCTTGGCGACGTAGCCGCCGGTCGCGGCGAGTTCGCGCGGGCCGTCGAGGTAGGCCGGCAGCAGGTTCGGATGGCCCGGGTAGAGCTCCCAGAGGATCGCGAGGAGGGCCTTGTTGGAGAGCAGCATCTTCCAGGCCGGCTCGATCCAGCACGTCGTGCCCGTACCGCCGCCGTTGTCGAGGGTGTCGAGCACGTACGGGCCGAAGCGGTCGGTCGTCAGCCACTCCCACGGGTAGAGCTTGAAGCAGCTGCGGATGAACCGCAGCCGGTCGTCGACGAACCGCCCCGACAGCCGGTCCCAGCCGATCTGTTCGACCGACAGCGCCTCCGTGTCGAGCCCGGCCTGCTGAGCGGTCTCGCGCAGATACGCGACCGTCATCAGGTCCTCGCCGAGTTCGTCACCGTCGGAGTGGACGAAGTGCACCGGGCTGCCCGGCGGAAGCAGCTTCGCCTGCCGCCTCCAGGCGTCGACGAGCCGCTCGTGGAGCGAGTTCCACTGGTCGGCGCCGGGGAAGCGCTCCTCCATCCAGAACCACTGCGGGCTCGCCGCCTCGACCAGCGAGGTCGGCGTGTCGGCGTTGTACTCCAGCATCTTGGCCGGGCCCGCACCGTCGTACCGGAGGTCGAACCGGCCGTAGAGCGACGGCAGTTCAGCGCGCCGGCGCCAGGACTCGGCGACGAGCGAGGCGAGCCGGGGGTCGGTGACACCGAGATCGGCGAAACGATCCTTCTCGACGATGTGGGCGGCCGCCGCGAGACACATCGCGTGCAGCTCCTCGACGACCTCCTCCAGGGCCTCGACCTCGGGCAGGGTGAAGGAGTAGTAGGCGCTCTCGTCCCAGTACGGGCGCAGGGAGCCGTCGGGGTAGCGGGTCAGGGGGTAGACGAGCCCCTGCTCCTCCACCGTCTGCTGCCACCCCGGCCGGGGGTCGATCGTGTGCCGCCGCATGTCGCTCGGTCCGTCCGTCGTCGGTACGCTCAGCCGCCACCGGAACCGGAGCAGCCGAAGCCGCCGGTGTCGACGGCCGTCTTGTCGAAGCTGCCGCCGCTGACCCGGTTGTCGCTGACGCTGCCGCCGTAGTAGTACGAGCCGCGGGCGGAGCCGCTACTGCCGCTGCCGCTGCCGCTCTCGCACTCGTAGCTCGGCAGCTTCTCGCGGGTCAGCGGGTCGACACACCGCCTGTCGGGCTCGGAGCCGCAGGACGTGATGGTCGCCGCGAGAACCCCCATACCGCCGAGCACGACCGTGCTCGACCTCAGCCTGCGCATGAAACAGCCTCCCCATCCCGTGGTCGCGACCGCACAGTTTAGGCCGGTGGCGGAGCGGCCTCGCACTAGAGTCCATTCGTGCTCTTTGGGATGATCTGCGCTCTGGGTTCCTCGCTCTGTTTCGGCATGGCGTCGGTGTTGCAGGCACTCGGCGCACGGGCGGCGGAGCTCGGAACGGGTGCCGGCGTCGACGTGGTCCTGCAACTGCGGGTGATGCGGCAGTGGCGATATCTGGCCGGACTCTCGCTCGACGGCATCGGCTTCGGGCTTCAGGTCGTCGCCCTGCTGACGCTGCCGATCTACGTGGTGGGGGCGGCGCTCGCCGCGAGTCTGGCGGTCACGGCCGTGGTTGCCTCCTGGCTGCTCAAGGTCCGGCTGCACCGGATGGAGTGGGCGGCGGTGGCCGTGGTCTGCGCGGGGCTCGTGATGCTCGCCCTCGCCTCGGGCCCGGAGGGCGAGCAGAGCTCGTCGGAAGCGCTGCGGTGGACGATGCTCGCGGCGGCGTTCGCCGTCCTCGGCTTCGGCGCGGCCGCCGGGCGGCTGCCCGGCCGGCGGCGGGCGCTGGCGCTCGGCCTCTGCGCGGGCTTCGGCTTCGGGGTGGTGGAGGTGGCGGTCCGGCTGATCGACAGCTGGGACCTCGCCAACCCCGCGGTGTACGCGCTGCTCCTGGGTGGCGGGGCGGCGTACGTCCTGCTGACCTCCGCGCTCCAGCGCGGCTCGGTGACGACGGCGACGGCCGGCGCGGTCGTCGGCGAGACGATCGGCCCGGCGCTGGTCGGCGTGGTCTGGCTGGGCGACCGTACGCGGGAGGGGTTCGGATGGCTGGCGATCCTGGGCTTCACGGTGGCGGTGGGCGGCGCGCTGCTCCTGGCCCGCTTCGGAGAACCCCCGGCACCGGCCGCACGCTGAGTGACCCGGCCGCGGCTGCCAGGCCCACGGCGAGGCCACGGCGGCCTCACGCCGGGATCCGGCGCGAGCCACCGGGCTCCGGCGCCGAGGAATCAGCAGCCTCAGGGGCCGCCGGGCTCCCGCGCCAGAAACCCCCCAGCCACAGGAGCCGTCAGGCTCCGCGCCAAGGGCCCCGCAGCCACAGGAGCCGCCAGGCTCCCGCGCCAGAAACCCGACAGCCACCCGAGCCGTCACGCTCCCCCGCCAGAAACCCCCCAGCCACCGGAGCCGTCGGCTCCCTCCTCGTGGCCCTCGGCCTCACGGCAACACGCGGCACAAGGCCGCCAGCGCGCCGGACCAGGCGCTGTCCGGCGGGGTTGCGTAGCCGACCACCAGGCCGTCCTGGGTCTGCGGGACGTCCGGGTGGCGGAAGCGGTCGAGGCCGTGGAGGGCGAGGCCCTGCCAGGCCGCGGACCGCAGGACCTCCCGCTCCTGGCCCGGCGGGAGTTCCAGGACCGCGTGGAGACCCGCCGCGATCCCGCTCACCCGCGTCTTCGGGCACTGTTCGGCCACCGCCGCCACCAGCTCGTCCCGGCGCCGCCGGTACCGCAGCCGCATCGCCCGTACGTGACGGTCGTACGCCCCGGAGCCCAGGAACTCCGCGAAGGTCAGCTGGTCCAGCGAGCTGGACACCCAGTCCACCCGGCCCTTCGCCGCGACCACCTCGTCCACCAGACTCTCCGGCAGCACCATCCACGCCAGCCGCAGCCCGGGCGCCAGGGACTTGCTGGAGGTGCCCAGATAGACCACGCGCTCCGGGTCGAGGCCCTGGAGCGCGCCCACGGGCTGCCGGTCGTAGCGGAACTCCCCGTCGTAGTCGTCCTCCAGGACGAGCCCGCCCGCGGCCCGCGCCCAGTCGACCGCCGCCGACCGCCGGTCGGGGTGGAGCGCCCCGCCCAGGGGGAACTGGTGGGCGGCCGTCATCAGCACCGCCCCCACACCCTTCATCCCGGACAACTCCTCGGTCCGAGTGCCGAGTTCGTCGAAGGGCAGGGCCGGCAGCCTCAGCCCGGCGCCGGTCAGCAGCTCCCAGTGCACGTCGAGCCCGTACGACTCGACCGCCACCTCCCGCACCTTCCGCGCCCGCAGCACCTGCGCCATCAGCATCAGCCCGTGCACGAACCCCGAACAGACGACGATCCGTTCAGGCCGCGCGTGGACGCCCCGCGCCCGGGCGAGGTACTCGGCGAGCACGGTGCGCAGTTCGATCCGGCCGCGCGGATCGCCGTACCCGAAGGCCTCGTTGGGCGCGGCGGTCAGGGCACGCCGGGAGGCCTTGAGCCATCCGGCGCGCGGAAAGGACGCGAGGTCCGGCGAGCCCGGCTTCAGGTCGTACGTCGGCCGCGCGGCCTCCCGCCGGGCCGCCGTCGTGGGACGGACGCCCGCCGTGACCTGCCGGCGCGGCACGGCCCGCGGGGCGACCCGGGTCCCGGACCCCTGCCGTGCGGTCAGCCAGCCCTCGGCGACCAGCTCGGCGTAGGCGTCGGCGACGGTGTTGCGCGCGATCCCCAGGTCGGCTGCGAGCGAGCGGGAGGACGGCAGCCGTACGCCCGCCTTCAGACGCCCGCTGCGCACCGCCTCCCGCAGCGCGTCCATCAGCCCCGTACGCAGGCCGGATCCGCGCAGGTCCAGATGGAGGTCGACCCCGAGAGTGGCCCGGTCTTCTGCCATGCGAATGGACCATACTCCTGCGCCATCGCGCTCGTACGGTGAGAGCCATGACCACCACGACGAAGGACGTCGCCACCCACGCCCACGCCGACGAGCACGCCCCCCGCCTCAACCTCGCCGAGCGGGTTCCGGAGTTCTACCGGGCGATGCTCCGGCTCGAACAGGCCGCGGCGAAGGACATCGACCCGACCCTCTACCACCTGATCAAGATCCGGGCCTCGCAGATCAACCACTGCGCGTTCTGCATCGACATGCACACCAAGGACGCGCTGGCGGAGGGCGAGTCGGTCGAGCGGATCGTCCAGCTGTCCGCGTGGGAGGAGTCGCGTCACTTCTACACCGAACGCGAGCTCGCCGCCCTCGCCCTGACCGAGTCCGTCACCGTCCTGACCGACGGCTTCGTCCCGGACGAGGTGTACGCGCGGGCCGCAGCCCACTTCGACGAGACGGAGCTCTCGCGGGTCATCGGCGCCATCACCGTCATCAACGCCTGGAACCGGATCGCCGTGACCACCCGCATGACCCCCGGCCACTACACCCCCGGGCAGTACGGGAATTGACCGGGCCGACCCCCGAGGCACCCGCCGCCCGGACCGTGCGCGCCCTGCACGCCCGGCGGATGGGTGGAGCACCGCTGATCGTCCCGGGCCCCTGGGACGCCGCGTCCGCCCGGGTCTTCGAGGAGGCGGGATTCCCGACGCTCGCCACGCCGAGCGCCGGGATCGCCGCCTCCCTCGGGTACGAGGACGGACAGACCCCGGCCGAGGAGATGTTCGCGGCGGTGGCGAGGATCGTGCGGGCCGTCTCCGTACCGGTCACGGCCGACCTGGAGGGCGGCTACGGGCTGCCGCCCAGGGCTTAGATCCGCGAGGCCCGCGGGGGACCGCGGAGGGGCCGCCGGGGGCCGCCGGGGGGCCGCCGGGGGGCCGCCGGGGGCCGCGGGGGGCCGCCGGGGGCTCACGCACGACCGCCCCCGGCCTGGAAGGCCGGGGGCGGTCGTCGGTACGTCGGTGCGTCAACCCGTCGGTCGCGCCACGCGGTGGTCTCAGATGAGGCCGAGCTCGCGGACGGCGTCGCGCTCCTCCGCCAGCTCCTGCACCGAGGCGTCGATGCGGGCGCGGGAGAACTCGTTGACGTCCAGGCCCTGGACGATCTCGTACTTGCCGTCCTTGCAGGTGACGGGGAACGAGGAGATCAGGCCCTCCGGAACGCCGTAGGAGCCGTCCGACGGGATGCCCATGGAGGTCCAGTCGCCCTCGGCCGTGCCGTTGACCCACGTGTGGACGTGGTCGATGGCGGCGTTGGCGGCCGAGGCGGCCGAGGACGCGCCACGGGCCTCGATGATCGCGGCGCCGCGCTTGGCGACGGTCGGGATGAAGGTGTCGGCCAGCCACTGCTCGTCGTCGACGACCTCGGCGGCGTTCTTGCCGGCGATCTCCGCGTGGAAGATGTCCGGGTACTGGGTGGCCGAGTGGTTGCCCCAGATGGTGAGGCGCTTGATGTCCTCGACGGACGCGCCCGTCTTGGCCGCGAGCTGGGAGAGCGCGCGGTTGTGGTCCAGGCGGGTCATCGCGGTGAAGCGCTCGGCCGGGACGTCCGGGGCCGCCGCCTGGGCGATCAGGGCGTTGGTGTTGGCCGGGTTGCCGACGACGAGGACCTTGATGTCGTCCGCGGCGTGGTCGTTGATGGCCTTGCCCTGCGGCTTGAAGATGCCGCCGTTGGCGGCGAGCAGGTCACCGCGCTCCATTCCCTTGGTACGCGGGCGGGCGCCCACGAGCAGGGCCACGTTCGCGCCTTCGAAGCCCTGGTTCGGGTCGTCGAAGATGTCGATGCCCTTGAGCAGCGGGAAGGCGCAGTCGTCGAGCTCCATGGCGGTGCCCTCGGCGGCCTTGACGCCCTGCGGGATCTCGAGGAGGCGCAGCTTGACCGGCACGTCCGCGCCGAGCAGGTGGCCGGAGGCGATGCGGAAGAGCAGCGCGTAGCCGATCTGGCCGGCCGCGCCGGTGACGGTGACATTCACGGGAGTGCGGGTCATGGCGATCTCCGTAAGACAGCTGGCGGTGGGGGTCCCTGCCCCTGGTGTCGGACACCTCTCCTGATCGACGATCGATCGGTCGGCCCGATGTCTCGACGTGAAGAGATATCCAGCGGTCAGGCTATCCGACCCGGGACCCGTCCAACCCCCGCCCCCTTGTGGTCCGGCTCACTGCCACCCGACCGGGGTCAGCGACCGCCGGTGCACACCCGCGCGCCGCTCGTCCGCGTCACGCACGCGGTCGCGTCCGCCGCGTGCGTGACGGCGACCGTGGGGCTGTACGCGTCGGGGTCGGCGCCCACGGTGGCGTCCTGGCCGACGGCGTCCTGGCTCGTGTCGGCGCCGCCGGTGGTGATGCGCAGGGTGTCGCCGGGCCCGGACCCGGCGATCCGGGCCCAGGCGGCGCCGCAGATCCTGCTGTGCCGCACTTCGAGCAGCCCGGCGACGCCGAACGGGGTCCGGGAGACGGTGGTGGCGGAGGTGCCGCCGCACCCCATCGCCTCGGGGTCCTGGCCGGTGCAGCCGGCGCCGGTGCACTTCACTCCGGCGGGAAGCGTCGTGCTCGGCGCGGTGCCCGGGGCGGCGGTGAGGGGCCCCGCGGCCGTGCCGCCCCGGGCGTCGGTGCCAAAGTCGGTACCGAGGTCGGTGAGGAAGACAGCGGCGACGACGGCGAACAAGGGGCCGAGGA